>NZ_LZDH01000046.1:0-878 GCF_001675355.1 Tepidimonas fonticaldi
GTTTGGCTCGATACACCTGCAAATTTAAATTCAGCTTATCTGTTAACACTTCAATAAACTGATAGGTTTCTGGGAACAAATAACCAGTATCCGTTAAAATAACAGGGATATTAGGCACAATTTGCGTCACCATATGCAATGTCAGTGCCGCTTGGAGACCAAAGCTGGAAGACAACACAAACTCAGTCGGTAAGTATTCAACTGCCCACTCAACCCGCTGTACTGCATTCATTGCTTCTAACTGGGAATTAAACTCAGCGAGATAAGCGATTTGTTGGGGCTTATCGAGTTCGATGAGTGCTGCTAGTTCAAGTCGGCTCATACTGCCTCCTTAACCTCATAAAAATCAACAGCAGAATTCAATACGGGCTTAACAACATTGGTGCGAATAACAAAATCGCCAAATCCTTCATTAGGTAGACGGCTTTTCGCCCAATCGCCGATTAACTCATCCAAAATAGCTAAAATCTCTGTACTAGTGATATTTTCACGGTACATGCGTGGAATACGGGTGCCAATGCGATTTCCACCTAAATGTAAGTTATATCTATCCATCGCTTTACCGACCAGTCCAACCTCTGCCAGCATGGCTCGCCCACAGCCATTAGGGCAACCCGTTACCCGCAAAACGATATGTTCATTGGCAACTAGATGGGCGGCCATGATACTTTCCACTTGACTAATAAATTCAGGTAAAAAACGTTCTGCTTCGGCCATCGCGAGCGGGCAAGTTGGAAATGATACACAAGCCATGGAATTTTCACGTTGTGCCGTAATATCATCACTCATTAACCCATGAGATCTGGCAATTGCTTCAATTGCCGCTTTTTCACTTTCGGGCACACCCGCAACAATTAAGTTTTGGTTTGCCGTTAAAC
>NZ_LZDH01000047.1:0-942 GCF_001675355.1 Tepidimonas fonticaldi
ATCAAAATAACGAGATCGGTGCCGTTTTCATCAGCAGGAACAGCGAGTTGCTCAACTTGCCCTTGCCATACTGCATTTTCATCTGGGTTTGAACGCACTAACCAGCATTCACCATCTAATTGAGTGACTTTATGGCCAGAAGTCACACGATTGTGGTTATCCAACACAATACGAATGGGCTGGCGCACTTGGTTTTCTGGATAAACTTGTTGGATGTCTGATGGGAGCCCGTTCCAACGTACCGTTAAAGAAGGGTCATCAGCAACAACCGTCCTGCTCGTACTTAAGATAGCGCTAGCCTCGGCTCGAAGAGCTTGTACATCTTTGCGAGCTGCCGAGCTGGTAATCCATTTACTCTCCCCTGATTCAAGGGCGGTTTTGCCATCGAGTGAAGCGGCAAGTTTCAACTAGATATAAGGAAACCCGGTACGCATAAGTTTTAAAAAGCCGCGGTTTGCCGCTTCAGCATCGTTTAATAAAACAGTACAGCGCGTTTCAATCCCGCCTTGCGACAACATATACAGGCCACGGCCCGCAACTTGAGGGTTTGGGTCTTGCAGGGCAGCAACAACGCGGCTTACACCCGCTTTGATCAGCGCCTCTGCACAAGGTGGGGTACGACCATGATGACTGCAAGGCTCAAGGGTGACATAAGCCGTTGCCCCTTGCGCTTTATCTCCTGCCATTCTTAGTGCATGGACTTCAGCGTGGGGTTCCCCCGCTTTTTGATGATAACCTTCACCGACAATAATACCATCACGCACAATCACACACCCGACATTTGGATTAGGTGATGTGGTAAAACACCCTTTTCGTGCCAACTCAAAAGCACGAGCCATATACATGTTGTCTTGTTCAATCATTGGCGTTAATCCTGTAATTTAGCGATTTCTTCGCCAAATTCACGCACATCTTCAAAGCTGCGATAAACAGAAGCAAAAC
>NZ_LZDH01000048.1:0-660 GCF_001675355.1 Tepidimonas fonticaldi
GTGCTCTTCTGTTCTAGATTGGCGTGATTGAGGCGGCGGTCAAGGGTTGAACTGTGGGGGCCGGCTTGCCAGCGGTCGGGCTCGCAGCGGTCGTAGTCCGGTCAGCACTTGATGTATTGACTGGACTGGCCTCATCGCTGGCAAGCCAGCTCCCACAGGGATCCTGTTGCAGCTAACCGCTGTGCCCTCAAAAACCCAGGGTCGCTGACACCAGGTAGGTCCGCGGCGTCGACAGGGTCAACCCCGCTTCGCTGTCATCCGAGGCACCCGCCGAAGCCCAGTAGCGGTCGTCCAGCACGTTCTCGACACTGGCGCGCAGGGGGATGTCCTTGTCATCGACCTTGAAGGCATAGCGCGCACCGAGGTCGTAGCGCTCCCAGCCGTCGATCTGCTTGCTGTTGGCCTGGTCCAGGTATTGCGAGCTGGAATGCAGGCCGCGGGCCGTCAGGGTCAGGCCGGCGAGGGCAGGCACGTCATACTCGGCGCCCAGGCTGACGTTGTACTCCGGTGTTGCCGGGGCGCGGTTGCCGTCGAAGCTGCCGCCGACGGTGTCGGTCAGTTCGCTGTCGATGTACATCACCCCACCCAGCAAGCGAAAGCCCTTGAGCGGCTCGCCAAACACGTTGAGCTCGACGCCCTTGTTCTCGCGCTTGCCGTTGG
>NZ_LZDH01000049.1:0-900 GCF_001675355.1 Tepidimonas fonticaldi
CCAAATTTATGGCGTATATTTGCCTGAGCTGAATTTAACACGTCGACCAGGTTATGATATCGAACATTATCGATTAAAAAACATCGATTTACGTCATATCGCCCCAGAAAATGATGACCCCAAAACACACATCGATACCTTTGATTATTATGTACCAATCAAAACAGGTTCGACCGCAACCCCTTAAAGCAGAGGAGTTTCAGTTTGTTGAAACTCCTTTTTCTAAATAGTTAACCTTGTTGCTCATCGAGAGCTGGCTGCGATAAGTGTGTTACCTCACCGGCTGTTTCAACTATCCAACCATTCGCAAGCCATGGGCTATTTTGGTAATCAACACGAGATAACGAACAGTTACGTAAACGTAGACGGCGTTCTGAATAGGCAGGAACCCCCATAATACGGCTAATTAACGTACTTAGCGCAATACCATGGCTAACAATCAGTGGGCGGCTCCCTTCAGGCAAATCTAAACAGCTATTTAGTGCTGCAAACATACGTGTATAGAGCTCCTCCATTGATTCACCCTCTGGAATTCGTCCTCCACGAGTCCCATCAATTAAGCTTTTGCGCCACTGTTCTTCCTCTGGCGTTAACGACTCTATTGCTCTTTGTTCAAGAACGCCCATATTTAGTTCACGTAGACGCGGTTCTGTGGTAATTTCACATTCGCATACACTTGCAATTATTTGTGCAGTTTCCAGTGTGCGTCCCATATCACTAGTGATAATATGGGTAATGCCTTCTGACTTTATCCTCTCAGCCACCTGCCTTGCTTGCAGTCGTCCAGTGGCGGTCAGAGGGCTATCGGATTGTCCCTGGATGCGACGAGCTAAATTCCATTCAGTTGCGCCATGGCGAACAAGATAAACCTGTAACATAGATTTGTTCCGTTATTTTTTT
>NZ_LZDH01000050.1:0-706 GCF_001675355.1 Tepidimonas fonticaldi
GCGTGGCCTCGACTTCAGGTGCGCAGGCGACAGGATCGTTCCAGGGCAGGTCGACAACCGGCTCAGGCGCCGGGGCCTCGACCGGCTCGGGTACACGTTCAGGCGCTGGCTCTGGTTCGGCAACAGGTTCAGGCTCGGCAACCACTGGCGCTGGCGCCGCAACCGGTGCAACAGCCATGACCGGCGCAGCCTGGGTGGCGGCTGCCACCGTGCTTGCAGAATCAGCTGTGGCCTGGCTGATCCCCACCGGCTTTAGCACCGGTTTCGGCGCATCGTCGGTATCGGCGGGGCGGAACGCCAGCATCCGCACCAGGACCATCTCGAAGCCACCACGCGGATCCGGCGCCAATGGCAGGTCGCGTCGACCGATCAGCCCCATCTGGTAGTAGAACTGCACATCCTCGGACGGCAATGCCTGAGCCAGGGCCAGGACCCGATCGCGATCACCCTGACCGTTATCGACCGCCTCCGGCAGTGCCTGGGCAATGGCCACGCGATGCAGCACATTGAGCATCTCGGCCAGCACGCCATTCCAGTCCGGCCCCTGTTCCGCCAGGTGCCGAACGGCTTCGAGCAAGGCCCGGGCGTCCCCTTCGAGCAGGGCCTGCAGCACGCCATACACCTGGCCATGATCCAGGGTGCCGAGCATCGCCCGCACATCCGCTGCCAGTACCTTGCCTTCACCAAAGGCGATGGCCTGGTCGGT
>NZ_LZDH01000051.1:0-850 GCF_001675355.1 Tepidimonas fonticaldi
CCCCTATAATCGTCGATGCAAGATTGTATCCCATACTTACAGTCGTAACTTGTCCATTGGCTGGTTTTGCCATGGCATAATTCCTATTACATAAAACCATTGCTGAAATAATAATAATTGACGATTGGGAGATAAGTACTAATGATAAAACATTAGTCGACATTAGGTAATAAATAGGAATTGATAGTATGGCAGCTAACTTTACCCCTAAGTTAAAAACCCGTTCAGAGTAACTGTAGTTATCTGTTAACCAGCCAACTATTGCCATTAAAATCAATAATAAAGTTGAGGATATCATTGAATATATACTTTTAAGTTCTTCTAGCACTCACGCCGTAAGTAAAAACCAAGATGAAAAGTATAAGGTATAAAAAATAACCGAACCAGGAATAACAACCAGTAAAATATTAAATGCCGTAAGCCAATCTATGCTTTGGCACCCATCATACTAAATGGGTTGGTCTGGTAAGCGATAGCGAAACCAAAAACAGATCAGTATATTACCTAGACCTAATAGTAGTGGTATCCTCCACCCCACCCTTTGCATGGTTTCAGGGTCTAATATATCTTCGAGAATTAACACGATTCCTAACGAGCCAATAACACCAACAACCGCACTTCCAGTTAACAACGCCGAAATCCTACCCCGTCCTTGGGGCTCAGAGTCTTTATAAAAATAGGTAGACAGTGATGGGCTTTCACCCGCAAAACTAAAAGATAGCAACATTTGAAGAAATAATATGGCTAAAGGCGTATATACCCCTAAGAGTTCAATTGGCAGAAATGCCATACATAATGTTGCACTACCGGTGAGAATACTTACCAAAATCATTGCTGGTTTTTTACCAAC
>NZ_LZDH01000052.1:0-749 GCF_001675355.1 Tepidimonas fonticaldi
ACCTTGGCTATCAACCCAGACATCTATTGCTGCGGTATCACCAAACAGATTATGCATATTACCTAAAATTTCTTGGTATGCCCCAATCATAAAGAAACCTATCATTGGTGGGTTTTCTGGGTCATATGCGGGCATTGGCATTGTGGTTTCAACGCCATCACCATCAACGTAATGGTCAATGATACCGTCTGAGTCACAGGTGATATCTAACAGTACTGCACGACGGTCTAATGGTTTATCTAACCCTTCAATCGGTAATACTGGGAACACTTGGTCAATTCCCCAAGAGTCTGGTAGCGATTGGAATAAGGAAAAATTCACATAAAACTTATCAGCCATGCGCTCTTGGAGTTCGTCGATTAGCGGACGATGAGCACGATTACTTGGATCTAAATCCTGTTGAATACGGCGGCAAATATTTAGGTATAACTCTTCTGCCCATGCACGTTGGGTCAAATCTAACACACCATGAGCATATTGAGTGTGCGCTTCTTGTAAGTCGAACTGGCTATCATGCAACCATTCGCGTAATGAACGGCTATTACCTTGGTGCTGCATTGACTCCCACGTTTCCCATAAGGAAATTAATGAACGTGGCGCATCTTCATGAGGCGGTGTTGTTTTGGTAAATTCATTACGTTCAACCCCAATCACATTGGACACTAACACCGTATGGTGCGCTGTCAACGCACGGCCTGATTCCGTAATTACCGTTGGATGTGGTAAATCAAACTCTTCACACGCATCCC
>NZ_LZDH01000053.1:0-480 GCF_001675355.1 Tepidimonas fonticaldi
TTTTAGGTACCGCCCTTACTGGACTATTTTCAGTTGTTGCACAAGTCCTGATCCCACTAGCAGCATCTATTGCTAAGCCTCATAAACGCGGTAAAGCGGTAGGAATGATTATGAGTGGGTTATTGCTGGGCATTTTACTTGCAAGAACGGTTTCAGGTGCTGTTGCTATGGTCGGTGGCTGGCGAGCGATCTATTGGGTGGCCTTTGCATTATTGATGCTGTTAATGATTGTTCTAGCCATTAAACTCCCCCGTTACCATCAAAAAGCGAACTTAAACTACTTCAAGCTCATTGGTTCTATTGGCCGGTTATTGTGCGGCACTCCAGTGCTTGCGGTACGCGCTTCTCTCGGTGCATTATCATTTGCCAAATTTTGGTTTACTGTGGACCGCAATGGCTTTCTTATTAGCCAGTCCGACATTCAGTTATTCCGAAGGGACTATAGGTTTATTTGGCTTAGTCGGTGCCGCATGTTTTTTT
>NZ_LZDH01000054.1:0-953 GCF_001675355.1 Tepidimonas fonticaldi
GTGTAAGAGGGTTCAGCCATGTTGTCTTCTGTTGGAATCGACACTGCCAAAGCCACTTTGGAAATCTGCATCAAACCTCAGAAAATCCGCTTCGAAGTGGCCAACAACTCCGCAGGCTTCGAGGCGTTGCTTGAGCGTCTGAAGGACTTCAATATCAGTCGAGTGCTGATCGAAGCGACAGGCGGCTACGAGAAAGATGTGTTGATCGCCCTGGCCTCAGCAGGACTGGAAACCATCTGCATCAACCCAGCCCGTGCCCGAAAATTCGCCGATGCCATGGGCAAAAAAGCCAAAACCGACAAGATCGACGCCGAAGTCCTTGCGGACTTAGCTGCACACCTCAGCGCCCCTCAAGGCCAACCGGTCAGCCCTGAACGCGAAGAGCCGCGAGAGCTGGTGAAGCAGCGCGCCCAATTTGTGCAGAGCCGTGATGACGACAAGCGGCGTACGCCAGCCATGTCGCTCGGCAACAGTGATGGCCCACTTCGATGAGCATATAGAGCAGCCGAAAGTGCTGATTAAACGCCTCGACGAAGAAATTGATCAGGCGATGGTGCAACTGGACGATACCAGGGCGCGTCAGTTATTGGCAGTGACCGGAATCGGTCGAGTAACCGCCGCAAATCTGCTCGCATCACTGCCTGAACTGGGGCAGTTGGACCGCCGGCAGATCGCCGCTCTGGTGGGCGTAGCGCCTTACAACAACGATAGTGGTAGCCATCGAGGGCAACGCCAGATATGGGGTGGGCGGGCCCATGTAAGGCGAGTGCTGTACATGTCAAGCTGGATCATCATCCGTCACAACACAGAAGTTAAAGCACGCTACGAAGCACTTCGGGCACGTGGCAAGTGCGCCAAGGTTGCACTCGTGGCTTGCAGACGGGTCCGGATCGTCAGGCTGAATGCAATGCTGCGGAACAATACCCCTTGGCGAGTGCAAACAGCCTGATCAG
>NZ_LZDH01000055.1:0-946 GCF_001675355.1 Tepidimonas fonticaldi
GCGAACGTTTTGTTTAGTCTCAAGAATAGGCAATGCATCTTTAGCAACAGAAGGCGCGATAATGACTTCTACAAATTGGCGGTCAATGATCGCTTGAGCGGTTTCTTTAGCTAATTGACGGTTAAACGCGATAATGCCACCAAAAGCAGACGTTGGGTCAGTTTTGAATGCGTTATCATAAGCTGTATGAATAGAATCACCGATAGCGACACCACAAGGGTTAGCATGTTTGACAATTACACAAGCAGGTTCTTCGAATGATTTAACACACTCAAGAGCCGCATCGGTACCAGCGATATTATTATAAGACAGGGCTTTACCTTGAATTTGTTGTGCAGTTGCAATAGAAGCTTCTTTTGGGTTTTCTTCTATATAAAAAGCAGCATCTTGGTGGCTGTTCTCTCCATAACGCATGTCTTGTTTTTTTATAAAATTTAAATTCAAGGTGCGAGGGAAACGGCCAGAAGGTTGGGTCGTATCACCATAATAAGGGGCAACTAATTCACCAAAGTAATTCGCAATCATGCTGTCATAAGCAGCTGTGTGTTCGAAAGCTTTTATTGCGAGGTCAAACCGAGTTGACCAATTTAGCGAGTTTTCGTGGTTATCCATCTCATCAATGATGGTTTGATAGTCATTACTATTCACTACAATTGCTACATCTTTATGATTTTTAGCCGCGGAGCGCACCATGGTTGGGCCGCCGATATCAATATTTTCTACAGCATCTTCAAGGGTACAATTTGGTTTTGCCACTGTTTGGGCAAAAGGGTACAGGTTAACAACGACCATATCGATAGGGGCAATATCATGCTGTTGCATAATGGCATCATCAGTACCGCGACGACCTAAAATTCCGCCATGCACTTTCGGGTGCAATGTTTTCACTCGACCATCCATCATTTCAGGAAACCCAGTGTAATCTGAAACTTCAGTTACGTTTAGT